>NZ_SDLA01000038.1:0-1652 GCF_013096845.1 Geobacillus sp. BMUD | reverse complement strand
TCGCCCTTCTTTCGGTGGTAGTGGTTTCGGTGACTCTATTCTACCAGAAAAAAGGGCGATTCTTCTATATTTGGGGCAAAAAAGTGGGGGCTGATCCCAAAACGCATTCCCGTTTTGGGTCAGCTCCTTGTTTTTTATTTACCGAATACGATTCGAGAAAAGAAAATCGTGTGCGTACAATCGTGTTCGGTGAGGTGAAATGGAAAGTGGGAAGAATGGAAAATGAGAGAAAATTGCAGAGAAAGAGCAAGAGAGGAAGGTACCTCCAAAAATAGACAATAATATTTAATGTTCTACAAGAACTAAACGTAATCTCCACAAGAGAATTTATTTCTTACTCTAAATACTGGTTACTTAGCTCAGGATTTAAATACCTTGCCATTCCTGTTTTAACCCTTTTTAATCCAAGTTTCCGATAAAACTCTTCATTTCCAGTTGTTGATATTAAATGCACACAAGAAACACTACTTAGTTTATCCAACAAAAACTCCATAATTTTTTTAGCTATCCCTTGCTTTTGAAAATCTCGATGAACCACAACATCATAGATTGCAGCATTAAAAACGCCATCTGAAAGGGCTCTTCCAAATCCAATAATTCGACCATTTACAGTAGCCAATGCTATAACATTACTTGCTTCAAAAACCTGCTTAATAATCTCGTTTGTATGTTTTGTCCAACCGACAGAACAATAAACTTCTCTCATTTCATCAAGATTTGCATTAGAAAAATCACGATGATGTATAAAATTTTGTGTAAAGCATTTTACTAGACCAAAAGAAAAAGGTAGGGTATTCTCTGATTTGGACCAACACATTCCAGAGAAAGGAGAACCCTACCTATGTCTAAAAGTATACCGAATGTCGACTGGACAAATCAACTGGAAAGCGTCATTCGTCAGTTTGTAAAGGAAAAATTAGAACGGATCATGCGGGAAGAAATCAAGAATTTCCTCGAAATAGAACAAGCCGGAACATCGAATATGAGAAACGGCTACTATCAACGAAATCTAGATACGCAATATGGCCGGATTGAAGGCCTTTTGGTCCCAAGAGACCGAAACGGGGAATTTCAAACGCAGTTGTTCCCCCCTTACCAACGCCATACCGGCTGGCTCGAGGAAGCCATCATCAAGATGTATCAAAGTGGCATGAGTACGCGTGAAATTGGCAAGTTTATTGAACGAATTTTAGGCAATGCCTATTCTCCTGCAACGATCAGCCGGATTACCGATGTAGTGAAGGAAGACATCGAGAAATGGCACACTCGTCCACTGCACAAGCGTTATTCCGTCTTATATTTGGATGGTTTATACGTAAAACTTCGTCGCGAAACCGTGGAGAAAGAAGCCATTTATGTGGTGTTAGGGGTGAATGAAGAAGGATATCACGAAATTCTTGATTTCTTTGTGGGAGGACAGGAAAGCGCCTATGTATGGCAGGACATTCTTCAACGCCTCTACCAAAGAGGCGTCAAGGAAGTGCTTCTGGGTGTATTCGATGGACTACCGGGGTTGGAGGAAGCCTGTAAATTATCACTTTATTTCCGCACAAAAAAGACTCTTTTTTGCACATTCCTTCGGAATATCCCTCTCCCCCTTTCCGAAAGAATGTGCTAAATTTTTTGTGAATTATTTCGGAATGGGACATGGG
>NZ_SDLA01000037.1:0-1705 GCF_013096845.1 Geobacillus sp. BMUD | reverse complement strand
GACTCTGTTCACCCCCTGATTTACGCCACCAAGGACAATTGCTTGTCCCTAGCGGCTTTTTTGAGAAGATTGTGGGCAGCACAAACCAGCCCCCATTCGATGGAAACTTTTTGGAGGCCTCGCAGGACAAAGCGACGAAACCCGCGATTTTGTTTGATTTGCCCAAATACACTCTCAATGTCGGTTTTGCGTTGGCGGTACCGGGCTTGCCCTTCTTCACTCTCCAGCCGTTCGCGGGCTTTCTGTTTTTGTTCATGATAGACGGGGTTCCATTGCGTGGTTCGTCCATACTTGGAAGTCGTGCAGGCCGAACGGAACGGACATCCTTCGCATTCATGGCATTGGTAGTGTCGGGTGACCGAGGTGTATCCTGATTCTGTGGTCTGTTTCGAAGTTCCGGTGCGAACCAGCTTTTTCCCATTCGCGCAAATCCAAACGTCTTCTTCTTCCACATAGGTCCAATTCTGCGGATGATGCGGATTTTTCTTGACCTTGCGCGTGTTCTCCTTCTCATACGTATGGTACTTGATCAAGGCCGATATGTGCTTCTCTTCCAGCTTCACGTAGTTCTCTTCCGAGCCATAGGCCGCGTCAGCGATCAAACGTTCGGGCTCCACGCCGTACTTCTCTCGAACAGTCTCCAAATGCGGAAGAAGACAACGAGTGTCGCCCGGCCTCTGATGAAGGGAATACCCCAAAATAAATTGGCCGGAAGAACCCACCTGTACGTTATAGGCCGGCTTGAGCTGACCGTTTCGCATGGGATCCTCCTTCAACCGCATGAAGGTGGCATCCACATCGGTCTTGGAATAGCTGTTGCGATCCCCGCATACATGGAGTTGGTGTTCATATTTTTCACTGCGAGGCAAGTAGTCCTCCTTCATCTTCTTGACGGCCTTCTTCAACGGTTGGTTGTCCGGCTCGGCCTCCAACCGTTTTTCCCACTCTTCGGTTTTCTTTCGGATTTCTTCTGACGTAAAGGCAGGCGAAGCGTCAATGTCTTCCGCCTTTTCTTCTTCCACGATCGCCTCGATCTGGGCAATCAGCCGATCGACATTGGCTTGGAGTTTCTCCTGGTACTTCTCAGCCGATTTGCGCCAAACGAAGGTGTACCGGTTGGCATTCGCTTCAATTTTCGTTCCATCCACAAAATAATCTTCCATCTTGACATAGCCGTCGGCCACGAGCAGCGTGATCATTTCCCGGAACAGGTCATCAATCAAGTCTTTCATCCGCTCCGAACGAAACCGATTGATGGAGCGGAAGTCCGGCTTTTGAAATCCACTTAGCCACATGAGGGGAAGGTGGACTTCGAGCTGCCGTGCAATCTCACGGCCATGATACATTTTTTGGGTGTAAGCGTAAAGGAGAATTTTGGTCATCATTTTCGGATGATAGGCGGAGGTGCCCCCTCCTTTGTAGTAAGGAAGAAACGTCTCCATCGGGATGCGTTCAACCATCTCATGAACCACGTGGGCCATGTTATCCCGCGGAATGAGATCGGCGATGTTGCTTGGCAAAGAGAGGTTGTCCATGGTATACTCTTTAAAGGAAACATGATCATGTTTCATAAAAGAATCGCCCTTCTTTCGGTGGTAGTGGTTTCGGTGACTCTATTCTACCAGAAAAAAGGGCGATTCTTCTATATTTGGGGCAAAAAAGTGGGGGCTGATCCCAAAACGCATTCCCGTTTTGGGTCAGCTCC
>NZ_SDLA01000036.1:0-1930 GCF_013096845.1 Geobacillus sp. BMUD | reverse complement strand
CCCCCGAGTTCGACAGTGACTAGGCAAACAAAATGCCTCTAATCCCTTGATACCAAAGGGCTCAGAGGCATTTGGGCATACTTCGGGCGTGTATCTAGGTGCGAGGATGGATGCCTAGAATCTTCGGAGGAGGCTCCAGCCCTAGAGCCGCAAAGAGTTGCGCTTGTTTGGTCGTCAGTTCTGTTCGTTGATAAAGGTCGCCGTTTTTTGAAGAAAAATGTCCAAGCACGAGACGTTCACATTCGTCCCTTACTTTCGGCCACGATTCATGGGTTCGGATCTCCACGATCCGAACTAGCAAGAGAGCGAGCCAACTGAGCAGCACGTGCGCCCGAATGCGGTCTTCCAAGCGATGATACATAGGTCGCAATTCCAATGTGGACTTCAATGTTCGAAAGGCCTGCTCGATATCCACCAACTGCTTATATCCAAGCGCGACATCTTCGGCAGACAAGGTGTCATCGGATGTCCGGATGAGATATTTGCCGTCGTACTTTTCCGCGTCACGAACCGCCTGCTTGTCGATGCGAAGGGTTCCGTCCTTCAACTGGCGCAAGTATTTTCCGTAGGACGGATGGGAACGCAATCGGCAGGTAGCCTTATGATGAGCTTCGTTTGGGAGTTGGCGAAGCCCTTCTAACTCCTCTTTCAGCGATTCGAGCAGCTTTTCTCGCTCCTTGCGTTGGCGCTCGGCTTCGCTGGGATTGTACACGAGAACATAGCGCTGACGCGCTTCTCCGTCTCCTACGGTGATTTCCTTGATATGCAAGTTCTCTCGGACTTGTTGGTAGCGCCCGCGACGGCTCAACGCCTCTTCGACGGAAGCTTTCCCGGATCGCATTTTTTCACCGACAATGTAATGTCCTCCTGCCTGTTGTAAGGTTCGTAAGTTTTCTTCAGAGGAAAATCCGCGATCCATGACACTGATGACACGACCAAGCTTCCAGCCGATGAGATCGTGTTTGACTTGTTTGATGACCGTCATGTCCATCGTATTGCCTGGCCATACCCAAGCGCGAATAGGGACTCCTTCCCGAGTGACGGCCAGCCCAATGACGATTTGGACAAGATCGGGTCGCTTGTCTTTGGAAAATCCCTGCTTTCGAAGGGATTCCTCTTCCGGTGTTTCGGACGGATCGACTTCGAAATAAGACGAAGTCGTATCAAAATAAAGCAAATCGACTTCCAGATTCAATAAGTCAGCTACAGCATGGAACACTTGACGTTCCAAGTCCGATTGCACGATCAGCAGTTCATCCATCGCTCGGTACAACTGATGGCTGGCGACCTCGGGAAGATGGGGAATATACACGTCCTTCTCCACCCACTCCTCCATCGCTAACTTGCTGGATGGATGAATCGCACGATTCGCCACCATGGCAAAAATGAGCCGTTCCAGCGAGATGTGATGATGTCGGGAGGCAAACAAGGTGTTCAGAATCTCCCCCAATCGCAGTTGGCTCCAGAGCTGATCCAAGAGCCAAACGCCGCCGAGGTGTTTGCATGACTGGAATTGAAAGTCATCGGCAGTTTCTCCTGCTAACTTTTCGACTTCCCAAGCTTGCTCGGGCGAAAGGAATCGCGAAATGCTTTTGGCCAGACGCTCCAAAACGGCGCGATCCACCTCATCTTCGCGCCCAAACGAATAAATCACCTTCGCTTTCGCATATTTGGCCTTCGGATCCCATTCGTTGTGAGCAAGCTGGAGATAAGCAACGGTTGTTCCATCTTTGTTTTTGCGTGTTACTCGTCGTATGTACATGCCTATATTATAACGTATACACGTTCATTTTAAAAGAATAAATTAATAAATCGTGTGCCTATGAAATTCGGCGTTTTTTTCTAGGGAAGGCGTGGTGAAATCCTTGATATAACAGCATTTCGGTCATTTTCATTTGCCTAAAATGCCCCTCAAACTGTCGAACTCGGG
>NZ_SDLA01000035.1:0-2130 GCF_013096845.1 Geobacillus sp. BMUD | reverse complement strand
AGGGCGCGAAGTACGTCGTCGTCGACCCGAAACCAGGTGATCTACCCATGTCCAGGGTGAAGGCCGGGTAACACCGGCTGGAGGCCCGAACCCACGCACGTTGAAAAGTGCGGGGATGAGGTGTGGGTAGGGGTGAAATGCCAATCGAACTTGGAGATAGCTGGTTCTCCCCGAAATAGCTTTAGGGCTAGCCTCGGGTTTAAGAGTCTTGGAGGTAGAGCACTGATTGGGCTAGGGGCCCTCATCGGGTTACCGAACCCAGTCAAACTCCGAATGCCAAGGACTTATGCCCGGGAGTCAGACTGCGAGTGATAAGATCCGTGGTCGAGAGGGGAACAGCCCAGACCGCCAGCTAAGGCCCCGAAGTGCACGTTCAGTGGAAAAGGATGTGGAGTTGCCGAGACAACCAGGATGTTGGCTTAGAAGCAGCCACCATTTAAAGAGTGCGTAATAGCTCACTGGTCGAGTGACTCTGCGCCGAAAATGTACCGGGGCTAAACGTGCCGCCGAAGCTGCGGGATGACCGTTGGTCATCGGTAGGGGAGCGTTCTAAGGGCAGAGAAGCCAGACCGGAAGGACTGGTGGAGCGCTTAGAAGTGAGAATGCCGGTATGAGTAGCGAAAACAGAGGTGAGAATCCTCTGCGCCGAAAGCCTAAGGGTTCCTGAGGAAGGTTCGTCCGCTCAGGGTTAGTCGGGACCTAAGCCGAGGCCGAAAGGCGTAGGTGATGGGCAACAGGTCGAGATTCCTGTACCACCTCCTTCCCGTTTGAGCGATGGGGGGACGCAGGAGGATAGGGCGAGCAGGCGGCTGGAAGAGCCTGTCCAAGCAGTGAGGCTGGCCAGCAGGCAAATCCGCTGGCCGTAAGGCCAAGCTGTGATGGCGACGGAGTCATCCGGAAGTCCCTGATTCCACACTGCCAAGAAAAGCCTCTAGCGAGGGAAGAGGTGCCCGTACCGCAAACCGACACAGGTAGGCGAGGAGAGAATCCTAAGGCGCGCGGGAGAACTCTCGTTAAGGAACTCGGCAAAATGACCCCGTAACTTCGGGAGAAGGGGTGCTCTTTGGGGTGAGGAGCCCTGAAGAGCCGCAGTGAAAAGGCCCAAGCGACTGTTTATCAAAAACACAGGTCTCTGCGAAGCCGAAAGGCGACGTATAGGGGCTGACACCTGCCCGGTGCTGGAAGGTTAAGGGGAGCGCTTAGCGGAAGCGAAGGTGCGAACCGAAGCCCCAGTAAACGGCGGCCGTAACTATAACGGTCCTAAGGTAGCGAAATTCCTTGTCGGGTAAGTTCCGACCCGCACGAAAGGTGTAACGACTTGGGCGCTGTCTCAACGAGAGACCCGGTGAAATTATACTACCTGTGAAGATGCAGGTTACCCGCGACAGGACGGAAAGACCCCGTGGAGCTTTACTGCAGCCTGATATGGAATTTTGGTATCGCTTGTACAGGATAGGTGGGAGCCGGGGAAGCCGGAGCGCCAGCTTCGGTGGAGGCGACGGTGGGATACCACCCTGGCGGTATTGAAATTCTAACCCGCACCCCTGAGCGGGGTGGGAGACAGTGTCAGGTGGGCAGTTTGACTGGGGCGGTCGCCTCCCAAAAGGTAACGGAGGCGCCCAAAGGTTCCCTCAGAATGGTTGGAAATCATTCGGAGAGTGCAAAGGCACAAGGGAGCTTGACTGCGAGACGGACAGGTCGAGCAGGGACGAAAGTCGGGCTTAGTGATCCGGTGGTTCCGCATGGAAGGGCCATCGCTCAACGGATAAAAGCTACCCCGGGGATAACAGGCTGATCTCCCCCAAGAGTCCACATCGACGGGGAGGTTTGGCACCTCGATGTCGGCTCATCGCATCCTGGGGCTGAAGTCGGTCCCAAGGGTTGGGCTGTTCGCCCATTAAAGCGGTACGCGAGCTGGGTTCAGAACGTCGTGAGACAGTTCGGTCCCTATCCGTCGCGGGCGCAGGAAATTTGAGAGGAGCTGTCCTTAGTACGAGAGGACCGGGATGGACGCACCGCTGGTGTACCAGTTGTCCCGCCAGGGGCACCGCTGGGTAGCTATGTGCGGACGGGATAAGCGCTGAAAGCATCTAAGCGTGAAGCCCCCCTCAAGATGAGATTTCCCACCGC
>NZ_SDLA01000034.1:0-3095 GCF_013096845.1 Geobacillus sp. BMUD | reverse complement strand
TGTAAATTAGCACATTATTTCAGAATCCCTTTTTCAAATTATTTCGGACGGATTCGGAAATAATGTGCAAAATCTTTGCGAATTATTCCAGGTTTTGCAGATTATTTCCGAACATTTGCACATTATTTCGGATGATTAACTAGAATGAGGATGGATCGGGATGAAACATAACAGGGGCCGATCAGCCCCTGCTGTGTCAGTACCCCATTTCTTCGGCTGCCATACGCACAATGTCTTCGTCAATCATATGTTTTTTTAATTGAGCGCCGTATAACAGGCAAGTGGTGGCGAGGTTGTTGATGATCCGCGGCCACCCCTGCGACTGCAGGGCAATCGCTTCTAAGGCAGCTGGGGTAAAAATCGGGTGTTTCGCCCCCGCCTGTTTCAGGCGGTGTTCGATATATCCTACCACTTCTTCCTTATCAAGAGGCCCCATCTGGTATCGCATGATGATTCGTTGGTGAAGCGGACGGTGTTGATTCAACCGTAGTTTTGCCTGTAAATGGGGCAGCCCCGCCAAAATCAAGACAAACGGATTCGTTGAGTCCATGTGAAAGTTGAACAGGATCGCGATATCCTGCAGAAAGGCATCCTTCGCTAAATGCATTTCATCGAGGATGAACACTGACGTTACCCGTTGTTCATGATACAATCGCTCGATCCCTTGTTGGATTTGATAAAACAAGTCGACCTTGCGGTATTTCGGCTCTTCCCCGAGCCCGAAGGCAAGGCCGCGATAAAAGTCCATCACGCTTCCCGTTGACAATGGAAAATAAACGACGTGATACAGTGACGGATTCAGGGATTCCTTAAACGCCCGAAGGGCGAATGTCTTGCCGGCCCCTGGTTCACCAATCAATAGCCCGATCCCTCTTGTTCGTTTCACGTAGTCCAAAGCGGCGAGGGCCTCTTGATACGAGGCCCCTTGATAAGCCTCTGGTGGATTCGTCTCCTTCGAAAACGGCTCTCGGGAAAGGGAATAAAACGTTTTATACATCGTTTTCGCCTCCCTCTACCGGAACCGTCGCAAACGGTGACCGATGGCGTTTCACATAGGCATTGTCCTCGAAGCGAACAAGGACCGCTTCGGCGACCCGTTGACCGTCTTCGTACACATACACGCCTTGTTCATCATAACGGAGTTCGATCGATTGTCCGATGAACCGGGGCGGAACTTCATACAGCTGCTTGTTCAACGTGACCGTACCATCGGCCTTCACTTTACGGTATTCGCGTTTCAAAAAGATCGAGTCGAGCCAATCCGAATCCTCGACGAACGACACCAAATGGACTTGCGATTGAAACACTTCATGTGGCGTCTTCCCGTTCAACGAGGCATGCGGTTTTCGATGGTAATCTTCCTCCAACCACTTCCAAAATCGCTCGTTTAGCTCTTCGAGCGACTTCGGTGAATTCATTTCGAGCAACGGGTAAAACCGCGTCTGTACGGTGCGGAAAAATCGTTCGATTTTCCCTTTGCTTTGCGGATCGTACGGCTGGGTATGGATCAAGGTGATCCCTAACTCCGCGCAGGCGTACTGCAAGGGTTCCGCCCGATAAATCTTGCCGTTATCCGAGTAAATTCGCTTCGGCTTTCCGTATCGAAGCAGCGCTTCCTTGGTTACGATCCGCAACCCGTCAAATTTCTCGGAAGAGAAAAACTGAGCGTACGGCACGACCCGCGAGCAGTCATCGATATAGGCAATCAAAAACGTTTTTTGCGTTTTGCCATTCACGCGAATCAACGGGCCATGGGACAAATCACCTTGCCAGAGCTCATTGACCTGATCGTACGCGAATCGTTTTCGTTCAGGAATCGGTAAAATTTCTTTCCCCACGAGGTTGTATTTTTTTAAAAGTCGGTATATAGTGAAATAAGAGATGGATTGGATTTCCCCCTGCTCGATAAGGTGTTGGTAAAACACCGTCACGGGCATGTGGGGGTGTTTTTTTCTCAGGGCTAAAATGTGATCCTCTTCTTCAGGTGACAGCCTCCGGGAATGGCCACGGTCCGACCGTCGTTTCGGCTTCAGCGCCTCAAAGCCCCCTTTTTTGTACTGCGTGCACCAGTCGAGGATCGTTTTGGCGGCGATGCGTTTCTCTCCATGGTGGGGAACTTGATGGATCCGTTCCGCTACTTCCTTCAAGTACGTTTTTGGATCGACTTGTCCATTCACCAATGGAGCGATCAATCCATACCGAAATAAAGCGATCTCCTGTCTCATCGACTCATTCATTTCGATCTCCTCCTTCGTTCATCCCATTCTAGGACCTTATCGGTCCATCCTGTCTCTATCCTATCGGATCATTCCCCCGACCGTCGAGAGGAAAGGTTTGTGGAATCTATAAATGATTCCATATAAGGGGATATAAGTAAAATCAGGAACTGAATGTACGTGCAAAAAGATGCGTCGATCGGTGCTCCCATATCTCTTGGATGACGAAAAAGAGGCCGATCTCCTCCATCGTCTGGATCCACCATAGGGCTCGTTCTCTCGCTTGGGCGATGGCAGGACCAATTTTTCTCCAGCGCTCCGCAAAAAACCAATGAAGGTGGTTCAAATTTCGGAATAAACGTCGGACATAAAATAAAACCCCTTCATCCGTAGGAAGGAGTGGAGCCTCCTCCATCCCCCGTTTCGGAGTCAGGCCCAACCGTTCTTTCACCACTCTCCATATGGTGGGCAACGTATACTGAAAATAGGGGAGAAGAAATGAAGGCAACACGGCCACCGTCCTCCTGCACTCCGGGCAGCGATACCGAGCGATCCAAATGCGATAAGACTGATGCGACGTCACGGCATTTCGTTCGTAGTACCCATGGCGATAAAGAGGTCGTTTTGCCTGGCAATGAGGGCACCGCTTAAGAAGGGGAAAGTCGTTTTGTTTTCCCCGCTGGGCATATGTCTGGACATCGACCTGAAAGTCATGAAACCGAATCACGTCCTCGTCCCCCCTCTGGAAATCACCCATGTCCCATTCCGAAATAATTCACAAAAAATTTAGCACATTCTTTCGGAAAGGGGGAGAGGGATATTCCGAAGGAATGTGCAAAAAAGAGTCTTTTTTGTGCGGAAATAAAGTGATAATTTACA
>NZ_SDLA01000033.1:0-5090 GCF_013096845.1 Geobacillus sp. BMUD | reverse complement strand
AATAATGTGCAAATGTTCGGAAATAATCTGCAAAACCTGGAATAATTCGCAAAGATTTTGCACATTATTTCCGAATCCGTCCGAAATAATTTGAAAAAGGGATTCTGAAATAATGTGCTAATTTACAATGGCTACAATGTCCGTTGTATCTACTTCTACTCCTATCCCCCTATTTCTAAGAGCTTCTCCTAATCGTTTACCTACCATTGTGATATTAATTTTTGAGTGATGGTATGTTTTTTCATTACCCGTACCCTTTAGATAGGGCAAAAAAGATTCACGGCTATGTGAATGATAAATAAACATTACATTCCGGTTTCCAGTGTTTTTTTTCAATGGCGGCGGTTTTACCGTATTTTCTGTTTGCTTTATTTCTTCTTCTAATTTCTTCAGATTTTGTTCACTAATTTCTCTCTCTTTTAATAACACCTCAATCGGAGGTGACGATTCGATTGGTAAATTTGTATAATCTGTTCCTTCTCCTGCCACAATTATTTTTGAATCGAAACTGGAAAACCCCGGTAAAACATTCCTAAAAAATGAGCGAGGATCACTCAAGCTTAAATTAATTGTATTTTCAAACAGCAGTTTTGAAAAATTAGGCTTTTTTATGTCTCTTTCGATTCCCTGAGTGAAATAATGATTTTCCATCCTCAATATGTACATAAATGAGATGGACTCCACTTCCCATGTAAGGTCCCTTAAATACTCAGAAACTAAAAACTTCTTAAAAAGAATATGAATAATCATATTTAAAATAAATACACTGACTACTAACATAATTAGAAAACTGTAAAAGAATGCAGTTGTATTTTTCGGCGAAGACCGTTTTCGCATTCTTGCTCTCCCCTCTAAGTTCTATTATTAATATCTATTAATATCTATGAATGAAATCTAGTAAATAGAATAAAGAACTAAGATTTTTAAAAAATGATCGTCCATAAAAAATATATTTAGGGGATAACCTTCTTTTGGTCTCCATAAGTTTGTTCAATATCGATTTTACAGAAGTGTTTATAACAGGAGAAAAAACTAACGAAGAAGACATGAAATATAAGAGATTATTATGTTCAGAAAAGCTAAAAAAACAAAAGAAGTTGTTGACAATACTCTTATCAACAACTTCCTTCATCTATATAAAATTGAAATAGGGGGGACAATTGTAAATCACATTTCTGATACTTGATACAATAAAAGAGGCTAGATTTTACTATAGCTTTTTGGATAGCTGTTCAAATTCGTCTAAAGTGATCTCTCCTTTGGCTAATCGTACTTTTAAGATTTCCATCGGAGTTAACTCTTCTTTGCGGTCATTGATAAAACGATGTAAGAGATAAAAACCAATGGCGATTAATACAACCCAGAATAACATCATCCCAACCATCATGGCCGAACCTCCAAACATCGTATGAAACATGCCCATTTCACTTTCCTCCTTTTCTAGCTTTAGAACCAATAAGTGATGGTGTCTAATATGCCAAGTAAGATCATCACGATTCCAGCTGCTTTCTGAACAAACCTTCCTGCTTGTTTTCCTTTTTTCATTAGAGTGCCGTCAAATCCTAAGTACCAAAGGATAAGGATGAAGAAAATAACAGGTACAGAGGTTCCGATGGCAAAGACAACCGGTAATAACACTCCATAAGACGTTGAGTATACCAGAGGCATTAGAGTAACAAAAAATAGCACAAACATGGTTGGACAAAAAGCTAGTGAAAAGCCAAAACCCATTAAAAAGGAGCCTATTTTTCCTTTCTTTAAAAATCTCTCAGGGATTTTGAACAAGGTTACGTTCCAATACATTTTAAAAAGCCCTAACAAGTATAGACCTACCAGAATGAGAATGGGACCGATCATCTTTCTTAACCAAGGAAAATACAATGTTAGTGTACTTTGAATCTCTTTCCCCATCAGCCAAACGATGAAACCTAAACCGGAAAAAGCAATAATTTTACCAAAAATAAATAGGAACAACTCTTTCCACGCAATTCCTTTTTGCAAGGACTGATTACTGTATAAAGTGATCGCTCCTAAATTACCAGTGATTTGACACGGAGCCATCGCTCCTACGATGCCAAGAACAAAAGCTGACAAAATGGGAATAGATGTCGTGCTATTTGCAATATTTAGAAATGGTTGGCTTAGAAGGTTACTTATTTGACTCAAGAACGAATACATCCTTCTTCTCACCTTCTTCTCTATCTGATGTCTATATTGTAGCAATGAATTTTGCAGAAATTGTGGAGTGGTATATTTTAAGCAAAAAGACATGCCTCCGCATGTCTTTTATTAAAAATTTATTTTCCCTTTCGATGCTATCCTTGTCCAGCTTTCACCGTTATTTTTTGTCATGAAAACATCCCCGTTCATGGTGGCGATCACAATTTCCTTCTCATTTTTCGGATTAGAGGCCATATACATGATATGGTCTTTTTCATCGAGCGTAGGAACAGAAAGAACTTCCTCTTGTTTTGAGTCTAATGATTGTTTTATAAGTATAGGCTTATTATTCTCTACAGCAGCAAATAAAATGGATTTTTCTTGGAAGATAAACGTCGTCGTATTGATCTTTCGAGTAAACCGTTCAAACGTATTTCCATTATCTTTGGAAACGAAAATTCCTTCAGGTGTGCTAATTCCAACCATATTTTCGTCCGTTGGGTGAGCAGCAATCGTTCCTGCAGAAGTTTGCGGCAGGCCGTTTAATTGACTTTGTAACCACGTTTTGCCATCATCTTTACTGTAAAATAATCCTTGTCCGAGCGTTTTGTTTTCTTCTTGGTTCACGACATAAATCGTATGGCTTTTATATCCAACTGTCATATAATGAAAGTCAGATTCTTTATAAAATCCTAGATTCATCAACGTTTGTCCATTATCAAAACTTTTCACAAGGCCAAGAGGATTTCCTAAAGATGAGCCTTCTTCTGGATGCCCTGATGAATAAAATCCATCGTCTGTGGCAGAAAAGCCCATATAATCATGTTTATACGAAGTCGTTTCATACCACTTATTATTTTGGTAAACGAGTAACCCCTCATGTGTAGCAAAGTAAATCGCATTTTGGTTGCCTGCATAACCGATTCCATGTAAATGTTCGATCTTTCCTTCTTTCTTTTCTTTAAAGAAAGGATTATTTGTAACAGATACGTTCGATTTTGCTTGTTCTTTGCTCGTAATAAAGGCCTGTTTTTTTTCATTGGATGATGAACAAGCGCTTAGAAGAAGAATAGCCGAGGTAATCATCATAGCTTTCGTCATTTTTTTCATTGCTGATACTCCTTTTCGTGTATTAAGTAGACATAGTATATTTTATAGCAGAAAAATTTGCAGAATTTATGGAGTTTGTTTCTCTCTGGATATGATATTAACAACTTCTTTGTCACTCTTCATAAATCCCTTTCAATTTTGTTAGCTCGAGCCTTTTTTCGATTGATTTTTTTCCAAGTAAATAGGAATAAAAAAATAGACAGAAATGTCGATATCACTTTCCCTTGCCATGTCCAATTCATCAATTGGTAAACGGAATAAGCTTCTAATAATAATGCTGGTATCTTTCCAAGCGAGCTGGCAATGACAAAGATCAGTAAGGAGGTTTTTCCTATCGCTGCCACAAAGGTAACTACTCCTGACGGAACAAAAGGAAGAAGCCGCAAAGACAGAACAAGAAAAAAGGCTTCTAAACCTTTTGCTTCAAGTAAACGTCTGACTTTCGGGTGAGAAAATAACTTGGATTCAGAAAGTTTCTTGAATCCTTTACGATATAAAATAAAGGAGATAATGGCTCCGATTGCTTCCCCTGCAAAAGATAAAAAGGTGCCTTTCCAAAACCCGAACACGGCCAAATTGGCGGCCGTTAGAAAAACGCTTGGTACAAGTCCTAAAATACTGATCATAATATTTATAGCGATACTAATGAGGTAAGCAACATTTTCATATGTGTTAAGCAGTGTAATGATTTGCTCTTTCATCCTCTTCTCACCTTATGCCTCCCATTTATATCCTACCCCCCCCAAACAGTTTGCAGAAATTGATCGATTAGAAACCTAATTTGTCTCATCTTTTCCCTAATATTTTTTACATAAGAGTCTATGTACGCTCTTTTCTCCTTGGTTATGCCTTTGGACGATTTATAAAGGAGAAGTAATTTTTATTTTATAAACTAAATTTGCAGAATTTATGGATTTTAATAGTTTGTCGCTCGCTTCCTTCAGATTCCGCGTCACCACGGATACCCTTGCGTTAAGCTAACTGCTATTTCTGTCTTAGCAGCTCGGGACTTTCACCCTATAGATTACTCTCATGCCGGGCACACAAACAAAAAGGGAGCAATTCCTTCGCTCCCTTAATTCACAATTATTCTTTTTGCACCTAGATAGCGCTTAGACCAATATGTATTCTTCATAGAACTAATGCTAACTCCTTTAGAAGAAGAACTATGGATAAACTCATTATTTCCAATATAAATTCCTGCATGAGAAGCTCCAGGCTTATAAGTTTCAAAAAACACTAAATCTCCTACTTGAGGAGAAGAAACTTTCACACCTTTAGCATAGATGCCAGCAACCGTTCTTGGTAAGCTAATTCCAACACTCTCCTTGAATACATAATTCAAAAAGCCACTACAATCGAATCCTTTAGGTGTACTTCCTCCCCATACATACGGGACATTCAAATATTTTTTAGCATTTTGAACCAGCCTTGTTGGGTTATAAGATGAAACTCCTTCCACTTGCGTAGTTTTAGTCTTAGCGTTTTTTATGCCTAATGCTTTGAATGTACTAGGACCTACAATTCCATCAGCAGTTAAGCCCTTTGATTTCTGAAACTTTATAACAGCACTTTTGGTAATAGGACCAAAATATGTAGTAGTTGTTTTATATGTAAAGTAACCTTTATTTTTTAATATTTGTTGTAATTCTTTAACATCTTGGTGTGTCATTCCAATTTTTAATGTTTGATCCCCCCGAGTTCGACAGTGACTAGGCAAACAAAATGCCTCTAATCCCTTGATACCAAAGGGCTCAGAGGCATTTGGGCATACTTCGGGCGTGTATCTAGGTGCGAGGATGGATGCCTAGAATCTTCGG
>NZ_SDLA01000032.1:0-5442 GCF_013096845.1 Geobacillus sp. BMUD | reverse complement strand
GAAATTCCTTGTGTTCAAAATAGTATTGTCTGACATTGTACAATCCGACGTTGTACATGTTCTTGGCAATATGGCACAGTTCTCTAAGAGTCAAGTATTCTTCTTTGGTCAAACCATTTAGCTGTTGTTTGATACAAAAATACATTTTTTCACCTCCCATCTAACTATATTATACTATATTTTACTGAATCTATACTATTTTCAGTAAAATATAGTTAAGGCGATTCATCTCCCACTTACTCCGCTTCGCTTCGTTGAAGTGGGAGTCTTCTCGCCTAATTAAGATAAACAAAGCCGCCTGACAACAGCGTGCGGTGAACGAAACAGAAAGGAGGGAGCGCGATGGGCGAGCGCAACCGAACGAACATCATGGACCGCCTGTCCCGCCCGCTTCGCGATCTGCGGTTATCGGTGATCGACCAATGCAATTTTCGCTGCGTCTATTGCATGCCGGCCGAAGTGTTCGGGCCGAATTTTCGCTTTTTGGCGGAAGGCGAGCTGTTGACGGTCGAGGAAATGGCGCTTCTATCGGAATGCTTTGTCGAGCTGGGCGTCGAAAAAATCCGCCTGACGGGGGGCGAGCCGCTCTTAAGGCGCGATTTGGACGCGATTGTGGCGCGGCTGTCTGCGATTCCCGGCCTGCGCGATATCGGCTTGACGACCAACGGCGTTCATTTAGTGAAATGGGCGCAGCGGCTGAAAGAAGCCGGGTTGAAGCGCGTCAACGTCAGCTTGGATGCGTTGGATGATGACATTTTCCGCAAAATGAACGGCATCGGCGTCGGCGTCGCCCCGGTGTTAAAAGGCATCGAAGCCGCCCGGGCGGCGGGGCTCGGCGTCAAGGTGAACATGGTCGTCAAAAAAGGATGGAACGACTCGCAAATCGTGCCGATGGCGGCCTATTTCAAAGAACAAGGCATTCCGCTCCGTCTCATTGAATTTATGGACGTCGGCACAACGAACGGCTGGGATTACTCCCATGTTGTGACGAAAAAAGAGATGTATGAACAAATCAACGCCATGCATCCGCTCGAACCGGTTGAAAAAGCGTACTTCGGCGAAGTGGCGAGCCGCTATCGCTACGTCGGCACGGAGGTGGAAGTCGGCTTTATCGCCTCAGTGACGGAAACGTTTTGCCGCAGCTGCACGCGGGCGCGCATTTCCGCGGACGGGAAGCTGTATACGTGTTTGTTTGCCTCGAAGGGCGTGTCGTTGAAAGACAACCTGCGCGCCGGGGCGACGAAAGAGGAACTGAAGTCGCTGATCACCGCGGTTTGGAACCAGCGGACAGACCGCTATTCGGAAGAACGGACGGAAGAAACGGCGAAGCAACGGAAGAAAATTGAAATGTCGTATATTGGCGGGTGACAAAGAAGCAGGGCCGCTCTTTCCAGCGAAGAGCGGCCTGTTCATCGCTTGCTGCGCCTGCCTTTGCCTTAGAAATGGGGGAATGGCCTTGCTTCACCGCCGCCAGCACGCGCGGGAAGAGGACGTTGTTTTCTAAATGGATGTGGGTAAACAAATCTTCTTCGAGCGCCGCGCTTTCAACAAATCAGCCGCTTTCGGAAATGGAGTGACGATATCGCCAATCAATGATTGGTCAGTAAACCGCTGTTCCATTCATCATTCCTCCATTGATCCAATCGTTACAGCTTCAGCATACCGTGTTTTCCGCGGCCATGTTGTGATTCATCTCACAGCAGCGAAAAAATGAAGATGGAGAACGAATGTGATCAACATCACAACGGTACTTTTCGTTTTTATGTACAATCAAGACAAAAGAGCGGGTCGACCGAGTCGAACATCGGGCCCAAGACGTGCTAAACTATAGTCAGGAGCCATATCGCAATGCGGCTGAAGGGAAGCAAGAGCTCGCACCGTCGGCCGCTTTGTTCAGCGAAACGTGGGAAAGGATGTTGCCGCACTTCGCCGCTGCGAGTGTCGGTGATGAAATGCTGGCGGGAGGCATCAAACCGCTGCAACCGCGTGAAAAGGACGAGACCATAGCCGACAGCCATATAGTCGAAAGGAGAGAGAGACATGGTCGAAAGACGAACCCCGATTCCTGTAGCGGAAGCGATCGCTCGGGTGATGCGTTACGCCGGAGTGGGAGAAGAGGAAACGGTGCCGCTTCGCCAGTCGTATGGCCGCTATTTGGCCGAAGATTTGTGCGCTGACCATGATGTGCCGCCGTTTGACCGCTCTCCGTATGACGGATTTGCCATTCGCGCCGCCGATTCGGAAGGAGCGGGGCTGGATCGTCCGGTCGAGTTTGAAGTGATCGAAACAATTGGCGCCGGACAAGTGGCGAAACAGCCCGTCGGCCCGTTTCAAGCGGTGCGCCTGATGACCGGAGCGCAAATTCCACAAGGGTGCGATGCGGTCGTTATGTTGGAGCTGGCCAAACAGTATGAACGGGATGGAAAAACGTATATGTCGATTAAGCGCCCGTTCCGCCCCGGCGACAACATCTCGTTTCAAGGAGAAGATGCCAAAAAGGGACAACCGCTCGTCGAGAAAGGAACGCGCATCAATCCGGGAGTGGCGGCGCTGTTGGCGACGTTTGGCTACGCCGAAGTGAAGGTGGCGAAAAAGCCGCGGATCGGCTTGTTTGCGACCGGCAGCGAGCTGCTTGACGTTTCTGAACCGCTCGTTCCGGGAAAAATCCGCAACAGCAACGCCTACATGATTGAAGCACAGGCGCTCAAAAGCGGCGCTGAGCTGATCTATTTTGGCCAGCTGGCCGACGACCTTGACGCGTGCTTTCACGCCGTGCGCGAGGCGCTCGACCAAGTGGACATGCTCATGACGACCGGCGGCGTCTCGGTCGGCGATTACGACTATTTGCCCGCCATTTACGAGCGGCTGGGGGCGAACGTTTTGTTTAACAAAATCGCCATGCGCCCGGGGAGCGTGACGACCGTCGCGGAGTGGAATGGCAAGCTGCTGTTTGGCCTCTCCGGCAATCCGTCGGCGTGCTACGTCGGCTATGAACTGTTTGTCCGCCCGGTCGTGCGGACGCGCTTGTTTTCCCCCAAGCCGTATTTGAAAAAAGTGAAGGCCACGCTCGGCGCCGATTTTCCCAAACCGAATCCGTTCACCCGCTTCGTGCGCAGCCGAGTCGAAGCGATTGACGGCCGGCTCATCGTCAAGCCGGTCGGCATGGATAAGTCAAACATCGTCACCTCGCTCGCGGCGGCCAACGCCTTGATGGTGCTGCCGGGCGGGACGAGAGGATTCGCTAAAGGTGACGAGGTGGACGTATGGCTGCTCGATGATGATGAGGGATCGAGCGAATGAACGTCTGGCAAGTTGTCGGCTATAAACATACGGGCAAGACGACGCTCGTCGAAAAATGGGTGGCGGCCGCCGTCCGGGAAGGATGGCGCGTCGGGACGGTGAAGCATCACGGCCATGGCGGCGAGCCGGCACGGCCGGAAGGCGTCGATTCCGTCCGTCATGAGCGGGCCGGGGCGGTGGCGACAGCGGTGGAAGGGGACGGGCTGTTGCAGCTGCATCTCCGCCGCCCGTTGTGGCGGTTGGATGATGTGTTGGCGCTTTATGCGCCGCTTCGACTGGACCTCGTGCTGGTCGAAGGCTATAAGCAGGCGCCCCATCCGAAAGTCGTGCTTGTGCGCTCCGAGGAAGATTGGGCGTCGCTTCAGCACCTCGCCAACATCCGCGCCGTCATCGCCTGGGAGCCGCTTTCCCGGCCGTTGCCGCACCCTGTGTTTTCGCTGGCTGATGAGGCCGAATATATCCCATGGTTGATGAATGAGGTGAGAAGAGGGACATGACGGAATCGTTGTTTGTCATCACGTCCGAGCCGATTTCGGTCGAGGATGTGATGAAAAAAGTGATGCGCCCGGAAGCCGGCGCGGTCGCCGTGTTTGCCGGCACGGTGCGCGAATGGACGAACGGCAAACGGACGCTCTTTTTGCAATATGAAGCGTACGTGTCGATGGCCGAGAAAATGCTGGCGCAAATCGGAGCGGAAATCGCCGAACAATGGCCGGGAGCGAAAACGGCGATCACCCATCGGATCGGGCGCCTTGAGATCGGCGACATCGCCGTCGTCATCGCGGTTTCCTCGCCGCACCGCGCGGAAGCGTATGAAGCGAACCGCTACGCCATCGAACGGATCAAACAAATCGTACCGATTTGGAAAAAAGAACAATGGGAAGATGGCAGCGCATGGATTGGCGATCAACTGGAAACAAAAGCTTATCCGTCCGGAAAGCCGGAGGTGGATGAACGATGATACGGGTATTGTTTTTTGCTCATTTGGGCGAACAAGTCGGCGAGCGGCAAGTGACATGGCCGCACGTCCCCGACACCGTAGGGAAGCTGAAAGAAGAAGTGGAAGCGCGTTACGGCTTGCCGCTTGACCGCGTCATGACCGCGGTCAATGAGGAGTACGCCCGTGACGACGCGCCGCTTCAACCGGGCGATACAGTCGCCTTTATTCCGCCAGTGAGCGGGGGATGAGAGCGATGGCAAACAAAAGCAAATGGGTGATGCCTAAACAACATGGCGCGTGGGCGATGCTCATCATCCCGTTTTGGCTCGGGGCATACGCCGGCGGTCTCTCGTGGGTTCACGCGCCGCTCTTTCTCGCTTGGCTTGCCCTCTACTTGGCGACGTATCCGCTCTTGATGGCGGTCAAAACGAAGCGGAACGAGCCGTACGTGCCCGTTGCCATCCGCTATGGCGCCATCTCCGCGCCGGCCCTGGCCATTTCCCTTTGGCATCGGCCGGCCCTTGTTCTCTTTGGCTTGGCGATGATTCCGTTTTTCCTAGTAAACATCTACTACAGCAAGAAAAAGAACGAGCGCGCTTTCTGGAATGATGTTGCGGCCATCGCGTCGTTTTGCATCGGCGGCTTGGGCGCCTTTTATATCGGGCGCGGGGAATTGACGGTGGAGGCGTTCGAATTGGCCGCGTTTTCCTTCCTTTTTTTCATTGGCAGCACGTTTTACGTTAAAACGATGATTTGCGAAAAGAAAAACGTGCGATACAAATGGCTGTCATGGGGCTATCATGCCCTACTTATTGGCGGTTTGATCGCCATCGGCGAGCCGTTCGCCGTTTTGGCCTACGCGCCGAGCGCCATTCGCGCCGTCTACTTATACGGAAAATCGCTGCCGATCATGAAACTAGGCATCTTGGAAATCGCCAACGCGGCGTACTTTTTCATTGCGATGATCGTGCTCTACTCTTGAACGAACCCCAAACAGGAGGCATCAATGACCGTTTGGGGTTTTCGTTTGGTTAGGCGGTATGGCTTTTTTAACACATTCATCGAGAAGTCTCCTACCTCGAAATGGAATGTAGGTGGGAGATGAATCGGATGTTTTTCTTTCTAAATAAGAACATACGTGCTATAATCGTCTTAGCCAACATGCAGAGAAAGGGAGGAATGACGATGCTCCGCGGTCAAAA
>NZ_SDLA01000031.1:0-6018 GCF_013096845.1 Geobacillus sp. BMUD | reverse complement strand
TCGCCCTTCTTTCGGTGGTAGTGGTTTCGGTGACTCTATTCTACCAGAAAAAAGGGCGATTCTTCTATATTTGGGGCAAAAAAGTGGGGGCTGATCCCAAAACGCATTCCCGTTTTGGGTCAGCTCCAAGCTTGTTTTTTTACTATCGATCCCATTGGGATCATTCTTTCATGATTTTGATTTGATGCAAGAGACAATGAGGAAGAACGGTTTTTTCATGTTCTTTCTCACCTTTCCCACCTTCCGAGCGAAAATGAGGCGGGTTTTTTTCTAGGTGTTTGCTTGGTTACGGAGCAAAACGTGAGTTGACGTTCAAAAATCTCCTTGAAACATTGCCTACTCCTTGAGCAAACTTTTCAATTCCATTTCATACTTTGAAGGAACAATCCCGTATTTTCCTGTTTTTTTATCGAAGATCATTGTATGATTGGCTCTTCACCACAAAATGTACTTGACAATCAAGTTGTTTTCTGATCAAGGGTACAAAAAATGCGAAATTTCCTGTATGGTAAAGGTAACCAAACCATCAACCATGGAGGAAATTTCGCATGCAATCTCAGTTTATCAAAGATTTGATCACTTTACCAGGCTTTCTTATTCAAGGAGAACGAAAAGAGGAAGGACGATGGATTTTTGAACTTTCCCTCCCTCCTCATTGTCCGATCTGCCCGACTTGCTTCGGACGAACCATCAAAATGTCATCGAAACGGAAACAATGGATTCATGGCTATACCAATACGGTCGGTTTATTTTGGATTGAACTTCCCATCGAAAGACGGCGTTGCCAAGCCTGTTTTCTGACGTTCACCGTTTCTTATCCGGGACTTCCGTCTCACAGTATCGCGACGGAATTGTTTCAACATTGGGTTGCCCAGTTATGCATCGGAAAAACGATTCAAGAAGTCGCTCGCTTGTTACCACTCGCCTACACGACCGTAGAACGCTGGTTTTATCAATATGCCCCGGCTCTTTTACCAACATCGAATCCTACCGTCGTATGTGTGGATGAATTCGCTTTCCGAAAGGGACATGATGACGGAGTAGCCGTGATGGACACACAGACTCGGAATGTCCTTTCCGTTGCTTCTGGAAAAAATGGAGCAGCCATTGTGGAGGCGCTTCAACCCGTTGCCGCCAAAGTGAAGTATGTGGTCAGCGACTTGGCTCCTGCCATGAGAAAAGCCATTGAAAAGGTATGTCCAAAAGCCGTTCACATTCTTGACCACTTCCATGTGATTCAATGATTCACCGATTCGCTGGAACGTTGTCGTAAATCCCTTGCCAAAGGCGGAACCAAACATGGAAGCGTTCGCCGCGTGTGCCGATTATTCAGCCAACGTCCAGAAAAATGAACAGAAGAAGAGAGACAGGAAGTTCGACAATGGTGCCAAGAAAGTGCTTATTTACGTGATGTCTATCAAGCCCTTCAACATTTCCGTTACGTATCCAAAAGCCAAACAAGAAAGCAAGCCGAAACTCGTTTGACCCAATGGTTTGACCGGTACCTTTTTAGCGACTGTGCCGCCGTACGCCGTATTGCCAAGGCACTCATCACCTGAAGAGATGCCGTGCTTTCTTGCATCGTTTTTTCTTACTCAAATGGTCCAATGGAAGGAATCAATAACAAAATAAAATTGATCAAAAGGCGAGGATATGGATATCGAAATATATCCAGCGTTTTACTTGGCGTGTCCGTCTAGAGACCTCTATCACATCGTAACATAAAAATCAAGTACATCTTTTGGTGATGAACCTAATAATCTTAAAATATTAAATTTTTCGGGAGGTATTGATCATGAAAAGATTTTCTTTTTGCTTCCTATCAGCCGTTTTCTTATTGGCTACAGCCTTTTTTTCCCACCTTCCAGTGCAGGGGCTGAGCAGCTTATTGAGAACAAAGTGAAGCTCAAAAACGTATTTGTGGACATTCATTATGATAAATCACAAGTAAATTTGGTTCGAACGGAAGATCAGAATTCCACTAAACTTCACCTAGTTGATAAAAAATCGGGAAAGATTTTAGAAACATACGGAGAAATCGTACAGCCCCTAGAACAAGTTGCAACAAAAACAGTTGGAATGAATGATGCATCGGTTGCCAGTGCCGCTGGAACATATTCGATTTCGACTGTCTACCCCGAACGAAATGACGGTCCGGCCGTGTCTAGATTGAGCACCCAACTTTACATCTATTCATACAATTCGTTTCGCCAAATTAATAAAGTATTGAACACCTGGTGGTCTGAAGCGAATGGGGGAAGTTGGTATTTGACTCGTGACGTAGCAAACACCGTTTCTATGACTGGATCCTTTCCTACCACAAAAGTGCAAACATCAGGAAGTGCGACAATTGAAGTGAAGACTAGCTATAGTATAACAGGATCATTTTCCATTTCAGCTCTTAAAGAGGCAGGGTTCACATACGGCTACTCATCCGGGTCAGATATTTATTATCGAAAACCGATCAACTTAGGGTTCGTGTATTCACTTTATTAGGCGTTAGAACACGGCGCTCGGACTTTTGAAGGAAAAGGCGCTCTAGGCAGACTGGGGCGCCTTTTGTTTACGACGGCCACATGAGCCGCTTCACCGTTTTTTCCAAAACGAAACGTTGCCCGCTGCTAGGCGATACCACAAGTGGAGGGCGTTCATCATCAGAAAATAAATCAACGCATTCATAACGGCATTGACATAGGGCATGACCAAGTCGCCGGCATCGCGGATTTCGATCGGAAACAGGCGGATGATGAGGACAGAGATCGCGATGATGAGGAGCGAACCGATCAGAGTACCGCCGAACCGCGCCTGCGGATGCCATCGAATTCTCGCCAAGCCGACGATCAACGAGCCGATGGCAAATGCGAGAAACGAGCCGTACGCATAATATCCGACATTAAACGTTGGAAACAAAAAGGAAAACAACAACACCAACAAAGCGCCGCCCACATCAAGTCCATACGACCGAACCACGTCTTTCCTTCCTCCCCCACAATGTCATGCGAAAATCACCGTCCATCTTGCGCGGATCCCCCTAATGGATGATATGCGCAAAATTCCTTCAAAAAACATTCGCTTTTCACCTAATTTTCTCCTTCCCCTTCTACAATACAAACCGTAAGCCAGTCCACCACGGAAAAGGAGGTGAGAGGATTGAAGAAAACTCGAGCAGTCGTTTGGCTCGCGCTTGTGGCGCTCGTTGGGGTCAGCTTGCTTCATGGGCTCACGCCGCATGAAGCGATGGCGCACGGACGCCCCGGTGTTCCGTTTGACGGCATGCATGGCGGCGTTTGGCACCACCGTCAGGTATTAGTCATGGGGCCGCGCGCAGGCTGGATGCTTCCGGGCTTGTTCCTGTGGGTCATCCCCTTGCTGCTTATCGGCGTTGGCGCAGTATGGCTCGCGATGAAGCGGTCAAAGCGCTGGATCGGTTGGGCGCTGGTCACCTTAGGGGTCGCAGCCTTGTTGCCGAAATGGGTGCTGATTGCACTGGCACTCGTGGCCGTCTACACGTTCGGACGACGTCAAGGACGAAAACCGGCAGCCGCTGAAGCATGGGCTCCAGCACCGCCGTCCGTTTCTGTCGATTGGCTGGACCAATGGGAAAAAACGATACAAAAGGAGGCGCAGACGAATGGGCATTTTTCGTCGGATCAAGACGATCGTTCTCGCTGAAGTGAACGAACAAATCGATCAATGGGAAGACCCGATCGCCATGACAAAACAATATTTGCGTGAACTCGAGCAGCAGCTCGAACGAGGGCGCCAAGCGCTCGCCCGGCAATGGGTCGCTGAGCGGCGCTATGAGACGCTGATCGCCCAAGCGGAAGCGACGGTGGAAAAGCGGAACCGCCAAGCGAAACTGGCGCTCGAACGCAACGAAGAAGCGGTCGCCAAGCTGGCGCTGCGCGACAAGCTGCTGCACGAGAAAAAGCGGGAAGCCTATAAGCAACAATACAACGCGATCAAAGCGAAAACCGCTGAGGTGGCCCGCCGTCTTCAGGAGCTGCGCGAACGATATGACGAGCTCGCCGCCAAGCAGCTTGAGCTCACCGCTCGCGTCAACGCCGCCCAGGCGCTCAAGCAAATCGACACGGCGCTCGCTTCGTTTTCCGCTGATGAAGCGCTGCGCGGCTTCGCCCGCATGGAAGAGCGCGTCATCGCCTTAGAAGCCGAAGCGGCCGCCGCCCGCTTCGGAACGAACGCTGCGTTGTCCCCTGTGCCGTTTGAGGAAGAAGTGGAACGTGAGCTGGCAAAATGGAAAGAAGCCCAAGCGACGAACGCGTAATCCCCCCTCCCCCCTTTGACATAGATGACCCCCTTGCCTGCCCGGCAAGGGGGATTGGTTTGCTCGCTCCCCTGTCACGCGTAAGCAAAATCATTTCCTCTTCTTTTCCATTGTAGTAAAATGATTAGAGAAACGAAATAATTCAGGAGATGACCCCGCATGGACTGGAAACGAAGCGTCCGCATTTTATGGCTGTGCAATTTTATGGTGTCGGCCGGAATGACGATGGTCATTCCCTTTTTGTCGCTTTTCTTATGGCAAATGGGTGTCACTGAGCATCATGCCTTAAGCATGTGGACCGGGCTTGTCTTTTCCGCCACCTTCTTATCGGCAGCCATCATGGCGCCGATCTGGGGAATGTTTGCGGATCGATATGGTCAACGCGCCAATTTGATTCGCGCCGGAATCGGCATGGGTTTGATCACCGCCTGCATGGCGTTGGCCACTTCGCCCACGGCGCTGCTTGTGCTTCGGTTTCTTGTCGGCTTTTTCTCCGGCTTCATCACCGTCTCGTTTTCCTATTTGGCCCGCGTCGTTCCGAAAGACCATAGCGGTGAGGCGCTCGGAACGCTGCAAACCGGCAGCATCGCCGGAAACATTATCGGGCCGCTCATCGGCGGCGCTTTGTCCGACTTGTTCGGCTTCCGCCCGGTGTTTTTAGTGACTGGGCTTTGCATTTTGCTTACCCTCTTGCCCGTCATCTTTTGGCTCGAAAAAGACCCAGTCGTGCCGCAAATGAAAGAAAACAAGGCGAGCTTCAAAGACGTGTTCGAACACCGGCCGCTCATCATCTTGTTTGTCGCTACGTTTCTCGTGCAAATCGCCGTTCTCGGCGTCAACTCGATGATGACGATTTTTGTCCAATCGTTGGTCGGCCACACTAGCAATCTCGCCTTTTTATCCGGCCTAGCCTCATCGATCACTGGCATCGCCACGATCATCGGCGCGCCGTATTTAGGGAAGCTCGGCGACCGGATCGGGCAAGAGAAAACATTGCCGATTTTGCTTGTTCTCTCCGGCTTGTTCGCCTTGCCGCAAGTCTGGACAGACCACATTTACGCCTTGTACGTATGGCGCTTCTTACAAGGGCTGGTCGTCGGCGGCGTATGGCCTGCCCTTCAGGCGCTCATCAACGCGCAAAGCCCGCGACGCATTCAAGGGCGGGTGTTCGGCGTCACCGCCAGCAGCCGCTTCCTCGGCAACTTGACCGGCCCGACGGCCGCGGGCGCCATCGCCGGCCTGTTTTCCATCACTTCAATTTTCGCCTTGTCCGGTCTCTTGTTGATCGCCACCGGCGCCTTGGTCGGCTATGCCCACCGCCCTGCAACCAACACATGGCGCGAAGGGATGAAAGAAAAACTCGCCGCGTGGACGCATCGCCTTCATAGTCGGCACTAAGCGACTTGGCGGCATCCAACTGAGATGGGCGCCTCGCTCGGCGGGAGCGCTATATTGACACGAAGCGCTCTGGCGGCATTGAACATGAAAGAAGGTATCCGCAAAAAGTGGGACACCTTCCCTTCATCACCTGTCATCGTTTCATCCAACGGTTACCCTTCTATTCCCCCGCCCATTTCATCCGCTGAAGCAGCGAATACGGAATCGCCTCTCCAACGCGCCCGTTCCGCCCAGTCGTCGTTTCCGCCATCGTCAATGAGTTCCAAATCGCCTCCTCTGTCGCCTCAACAGCCGCTTGAAACAGCTCGTTCATGAGCAGCGCATCATCGCGGACA
>NZ_SDLA01000030.1:0-13405 GCF_013096845.1 Geobacillus sp. BMUD | reverse complement strand
ATCATCGTTGCCTAGTGGCTATGGCGGAGGGGAAACACCCGTTCCCATCCCGAACACGGAAGTTAAGCCCTCCAGCGCCGATGGTAGTTGGGGCCAGCGCCCCTGCAAGAGTAGGTCGCTGCTAGGCGAAAATCCCCTGCTGTGTACACAGCAGGGGATTTTTGATTTGATTCAATCCAAAAATTTCCGCATTAAGTATTCATTAAGCAACAACGGAACTTTTTCCGCCGACACGGAGAGAAACTCGAGAATAAACGTGTATGCCTTGCTTGGGTAAGAATGGAGAAGTTCGCTCCACCATTCCGTCTCATAGCGCGAAATCATGCTCAAGTTATACAGCAACAAGTAATGGGCATGTATTTCTGGAAGTGAGAATGTTTTTTCTTTCTTGACAGGAATTCGGAGCGTACCGTCAAGATGAAATAAAAATGGCCCCTCTCCGGCTGGTGACAGCGGCGATTCTATATGAAAATACAGAAATTCCCCTTCTTCTTTGGCGAACGAAAGCCGCTTTCCTTGTCCTTCTTCACGGAGATATTGGACAAAGCGGGATAGAGACATATGGTAGTGATCCAAAATCACTTTTGGGATGGCGAGCATCGGCGGCGAAGCGGTATGTACAACAGGCAAGGATAACATTTTTTTTCGCCCGCTTAGAAGAAAAAACGTTTCATGCAGTTCGCCAATTCGTTGCAACAGCGCGCCCATGCGAAATTTTTCCCCAGCTTCTTGTTTCACATGAAACATTTTTTCAGAAAAATGTGTGAATAAACCGTTTTTTTGTATTTTCACTTCATCATCTAAAAATTCGTAGCCCTGTTTTTTTCGTTTTCTTGCTGATACACCATGAGCCAAGACCGATGTCGATTCTGGGTAGTCAGGGTCGACAGTGAGAAGGCATGCTTTTAAGAGCTGCACCATGCCGTAAAACAAGAGAACGGGCTTGATGGACAGCGGCGCCTGTTGGGCAGCGGCGTAAAAGTTTTGCCCATGTTCCAAGTAATATAAGAATGGGTAACAGTTTGCATAACTGCGTTGGACGGCGTCATCTCGCCGCAGCTGTTGATAGCATTGCCGCAAAAATTCCTGCGCAGTATCGGCCGAGCGGAAAACAGAAAGGTGAAACGGTTGACCGTGATTTCCGAACATTTTTACCCCCCTTACATAGAAATTGTTTTTAAATAACTGAAAAGTTGGACATTTTCTCGATTCCTTGACAGTAGTTTAACCAGTTGTTAAGCTACTAATAATATTTCCGGACAAGGGGGAGAAAACATGTGGGAAGCGAAATTCGCCAAGGAAGGATTGACGTTTGATGATGTTCTTCTCATCCCAGCAAAGTCGGATGTATTGCCGCGCGATGTTGATGTAACGACCAAGTTGAGCGATACGCTGCAGTTGAACATCCCGATTCTCAGCGCCGGGATGGATACGGTCACCGAAGCGGAGATGGCGATTGCGATGGCGCGTCAGGGAGGCCTTGGCATCATCCACAAAAATATGTCGATCGAACAGCAAGCTGAGCAGGTTGACAAGGTGAAACGGTCGGAACGAGGCGTCATTACGGATCCGTTTTTCCTAACGCCGGATCATCAAGTGTATGATGCGGAACATTTAATGAGCAAATATCGGATCTCGGGGGTGCCGATCGTCAACAACCCCGAGGAGCAAAAATTGGTCGGCATTATTACGAACCGTGACCTACGTTTCATTCAAGACTATTCGATTAAAATTTCCGAGGTAATGACGAAGGAAAACTTGATCACTGCTCCAGTGGGGACAACGTTGGAGGAAGCAGAGAAAATTTTGCAACGACACAAGGTCGAAAAACTGCCTCTTGTTGATGAAAACGGCGTGTTGAAAGGATTAATTACGATCAAGGATATCGAAAAGGTCATTGAGTTTCCGAATTCAGCGAAGGACGCGAAGGGGCGTCTGATCGTCGGAGCGGCCGTCGGGGTGACGGCGGACACGATGATCCGTGTCAAAAAGCTTGTTGAGGCAGGGGTTGACGTCATTGTCGTCGATACGGCGCACGGCCATTCAAAAGGTGTCCTTGAAACGGTGGCCAACATCCGACGCCAATACCCGGACTTGAACATCATCGCTGGCAATGTCGCGACAGCTGAAGGGACGCGCGACTTGATTGAGGCTGGAGCGAACATTATCAAAGTCGGAATCGGTCCTGGGTCCATCTGCACGACCCGGGTTGTCGCCGGGGTTGGAGTGCCGCAAATTACGGCGATCTACGACTGTGCGACTGAAGCGCGCAAACATGGTGTCCCGATTATCGCTGATGGCGGGATCAAATACTCCGGCGACATTGTGAAAGCGATCGCGGCTGGGGCGCATGCGGTGATGCTCGGCAGCTTGCTCGCTGGCGTCTCCGAGAGCCCAGGTGAGACAGAAATTTACCAAGGCCGCCGCTTTAAGGTGTACCGGGGCATGGGATCGGTCGCAGCCATGGAACGCGGCAGCAAAGACCGCTATTTCCAAGAGGATGCGAAAAAGTTCGTTCCAGAAGGCATCGAAGGGCGAGTGCCGTACAAAGGACCGCTTGCTGACACTATTTATCAGCTCGTTGGCGGGCTTCGTGCCGGCATGGGCTATTGTGGAACACGCAATTTGGAAGAGCTGCGCGAAAAAACGCAGTTTATCCGCATGACGAGCGCGGGGCTTCGTGAAAGCCATCCGCATGACGTGCAAATTACGAAGGAAGCACCGAACTACTCTGCGTTTTGATCGGAGTTGCGCCCATTGGTTCAATTTTGACGGAGACATGTCCTCCGTCTATTTTTTTGGCCGGCGGTATGTTACAATAACGGTTGTGTGAGGAGGGTGTCATTGTGAGGAGGAGAAAACAAAACTGGTTGTTTTGGTTGCTGTCGATTTGCCTTTGTTTGACGTTTGGGCCGTTTCAACAGACGGTGAAAGCGGAGAGCGCCCCGCTTGACATCCGGGCGGATGCGGCGATTTTAGTGGATGCGCAAACGGGAAGAATTTTGTATGAAAAAAATATTGATACCGTGCTCGGGATTGCCAGCATGACGAAAATGATGACCGAGTATTTGCTTCTTGACGCCATTAAGGCGAAGCGCGTCAAATGGGATCAAACGTACACGCCAAGCGATTACGTGTACCGGCTGTCGCAAGACCGGGCGTTGTCCAATGTCCCGTTGCGCAAAGATGGCAAATATACGGTGCGCGAACTGTACGAGGCTATGGCCATTTATTCGGCGAACGGGGCAACGGTCGCGATTGCTGAGATCATCGCTGGGTCAGAGAAAAATTTTGTAAAAATGATGAACGACAAAGCGAAGGAACTCGGACTGAAAGATTATAAATTTGTCAACGCAACTGGGTTAAGCAATGAGGATTTAAAAGGATTTCATCCGGAAGGGACAAGCACAAACGAGGAAAACGTCATGTCCGCACGATCGATGGCGATGCTTGCCTACCGATTGCTGAAAGATCACCCCGAGGTGCTGAAGACGGCAAGCATTCCTCATAAAATGTTCCGAGAAGGAACGAACGATGAGATCAAAATGGACAACTGGAATTGGATGCTGCCTGGGCTTGTGTACGGATATGAAGGCGTAGACGGGTTGAAAACCGGCTACACGGAATTTGCCGGCAACTGTTTTACCGGGACGGCGAAACGAAACGGCGTCCGCTTGATTTCAGTTGTCATGAACGCGAAAGATGCGAGCGGGAAAACAACAAAAGAGGCGCGCTTTAAAGAGACAGAAAAACTATTTAACTATGGATTCAACCAATACTCCCTCGAGACGCTTTATCCGAAAGGGTACCAGCTGAAAGGAAAAGAAACACTTCCGGTCGTGAAAGGGAAAGAAAAAGAGGTTCGTGTCGCGACAGGAAAGAATCTGGAGCTTCTTGTGAAAAACGGTGAGGAAAAACAATACAAACCTGTATATGTGTTGGATAAGAAAAAAATGACAAAAGAAGGAAAACTAGTCGCCCCTTTGAAGAAAGGGGAAACGGTTGGATATATGACGCTCGAGTATAAAGGGGACGACTCCCTTGCCTTCTTAAGCCCAGACATGCAAAAAAACATCCGTGTGCCGCTTGTCACAACAGCTGAAGTTGAAAAAGCCAATTGGTTTGTTCTTTCGATGCGCGCGGTCGGCGGATTGTTTGTTGATTTATGGACAAGCGTCGCCAAAACGGTGAAAAGCTGGCTGTAGAATCGACTTTCCTAGATGGGGAGCTTTTTTCCATTGTGATTTTTGTAAAAATTGAGGTAAAATAAAACAGAATCGCAATGATCATCTTGTACAAATGTTGTCCACTATCAAGATAGGAATAGGGGGAATCAACGTTGGCATTGACAGGGACGGACCGCGTCAAACGCGGCATGGCGGAAATGCAAAAAGGCGGCGTCATCATGGACGTCGTGAATGCAGAACAGGCGAAAATCGCTGAAGCGGCAGGGGCTGTCGCGGTTATGGCGCTCGAGCGCGTCCCGGCGGACATTCGCGCCGCTGGCGGTGTCGCGCGCATGGCTGACCCGACGGTGATCGAAGAAGTGATGAACGCCGTTTCGATCCCAGTCATGGCAAAAGTGCGTATCGGCCACTATGTTGAGGCGCGTGTTTTAGAAGCGCTTGGCGTCGACTACATTGACGAAAGCGAAGTATTAACGCCGGCTGATGAAGAATTCCATATTGACAAACGGCAGTTTACCGTTCCGTTTGTGTGCGGTTGCCGCGACTTAGGGGAAGCGGCGCGTCGCATTGCAGAAGGGGCGTCGATGCTGCGGACGAAAGGAGAGCCGGGGACAGGCAACATTGTTGAGGCCGTGCGCCATATGCGCAAAGTGAACGCGCAAATTCGCAAAGTCGTCAACATGAGCGAAGATGAGCTTGTCGCTGAGGCGAAACAGCTCGGGGCTCCGGTTGAGGTGTTGCGTGAGATCAAGCGGCTTGGCCGCCTACCGGTTGTCAACTTTGCCGCCGGCGGTGTCGCGACACCGGCTGACGCAGCTTTGATGATGCATCTGGGCGCGGACGGCGTCTTCGTTGGATCGGGCATTTTCAAATCGGAAAATCCGGAAAAATACGCGCGCGCGATTGTAGAGGCGACGACCCATTATGAAGACTATGAGCTGATTGCCCATTTGTCGAAAGGACTGGGCGGCGCAATGCGCGGCATCGATGTCGCGACATTGCTTCCGGAGCATCGGATGCAAGAACGCGGCTGGTAATTTAGATAAAGGAGCAAAACAACGATGAAAATCGGTGTACTGGGACTGCAAGGAGCTGTGCGGGAGCATGTTCGCGCCATTGAGGCGTGCGGCGCCGAGGCGGCTGTCGTGAAAAAGCCGGAGCAGCTCGCTGAACTCGATGGGCTTGTGCTGCCAGGCGGCGAAAGCACGACGATGCGACGCCTGATTGACCGGTATGGCCTCATGGAGCCGCTGAAGCAATTTGCCGCCGACGGCAAGCCGATGTTCGGCACGTGCGCGGGGCTCATTTTGCTGGCGAAACGAATCGTCGGTTACGACGAGCCGCACTTAGGTTTGATGGACATTACGGTGGAGCGGAACTCGTTCGGACGGCAGCGGGAAAGCTTTGAAGCGGAGCTGTCGATTAAAGGGGTCGGCGACGGGTTCGTCGGCGTCTTCATCCGTGCGCCGCACATCGTCGAGGTCGGAGACGGGGTCGATGTCCTCGCGACATACAACGACCGCATTGTCGCGGCTCGGCAAGGCCAATTTCTTGGCTGCTCGTTCCATCCCGAACTGACCGATGACCATCGGTTCATGCAATACTTCTTAAATATGGTCAAGGAAGCAAAAACGGTATCAAGCCTGTAATCATGTGAACGCGATGAGAGGAACTAGTAGCAGGCATCCCTCCTTTCAGAGAGCCGGTGGGTGGTGCGAACCGGCAGGAGGCGCCTGTGAATCCATCCTCGAGCAAAATGCTGAACACCTAAGCGGTCAGTAGGCGTTTTCGGCTGCCGCCGTTATCGGCATAAGTGGAAGGCATGATTAGCCTTCAATAAGGGTGGCACCGCGGGAACGCTCCCGTCCCTTTTTTGGGACGGGAGCGTTTTTATGTATAATAAATGGTGGGTAAGGAGGTAAAACAAATGCTGGATGTAAAATTACTGCGCACTCAATTTCAAGAGGTAAAAGAAAAGCTGATGCAGCGGGGCGGGGACTTGGCCAACATCGACCGGTTTGAGCAGCTCGACAAAGAACGCCGCCGCTTGATCGCGGAAGTCGAAGAGCTGAAAAGCAAGCGCAACGATGTGTCGCAACAAATCGCTGTCCTAAAGCGCGAGAAAAAGGACGCTGAGCTGCTGATTGCCCAAATGCGCGAAGTCGGCGACCGCATTAAACAGATGGACGAGCAAATTCGCGAGCTTGAAGCGGAACTCCACGATTTGTTGTTGTCGATTCCAAACGTGCCCCACGATTCCGTGCCGGTCGGTCAATCCGAAGAGGACAATGTGGAAGTGCGGAGATGGGGCGAGCCGCGCTCGTTTTCCTTTGAACCGAAGCCGCATTGGGAAATCGCTGATCAACTTGGTTTGCTCGACTTCGAGCGGGCCGCCAAAGTGGCAGGAAGCCGGTTTGTTTTTTACAAAGGGTTAGGGGCGCGGCTTGAGCGGGCGCTCATCAATTTTATGCTTGACATCCATCTTGATGAATTTGGTTACGAGGAGGTGTTGCCGCCATATTTAGTGAACCGGGCAAGCATGATCGGAACCGGACAGTTGCCGAAATTTGCTGAGGATGCGTTCCATTTGGACAGCGAAGATTATTTCCTCATTCCGACCGCTGAGGTGCCGGTGACGAACCTGCACCGCGACGAAATTTTGGCCGCCGATGATTTGCCGATTTACTATGCGGCCTACAGCGCCTGCTTCCGAGCGGAAGCCGGATCGGCCGGCCGCGACACGAGGGGGTTGATCCGCCAGCATCAGTTCAATAAAGTCGAGCTGGTAAAATTCGTAAAGCCAGAGGATTCGTACGATGAATTGGAAAAGCTGACACGCCAGGCAGAGACGATTTTGCAACGGCTCGGGCTTCCGTACCGCGTTGTCGCCTTGTGCACCGGAGACCTTGGATTCTCGGCGGCGAAAACGTACGATATTGAAGTTTGGCTGCCAAGTTACGGAACGTACCGGGAAATTTCGTCGTGCAGCAACTTTGAGGCGTTTCAAGCGCGCCGTGCCAACATCCGCTTCCGTCGCGATCCAAAAGCGAAACCGGAGTACGTGCATACATTAAACGGTTCGGGACTGGCCATTGGACGGACGGTCGCCGCCATTTTGGAAAATTACCAGCAGGAAGATGGTTCGGTCATCGTCCCGGAAGCGCTTCGTCCGTACATGGGGAACCGGGACGTCATTCGCTGAGGAAAGGTGCTTGAGGTCAATCATTGGTTGACTTTTCCCGACTGCCGTGTTATAGTGAATGACGTTGGCAATGAGGAACAAGAAGTTTTGTTCTTGGCCAAAACGATGATGAAGAGGACTGACGCGCATAAGAGGAGATTGTCATCTGAAACGGTTGACCGCCGAAAGCCGTTTCCCATCATAAAAAACCCGCCATTGACCGGCGGGTTTTTTTATGCCCTTATTTTTTTACAACAGTAAACTGATCAGCGATCAGCAACCAGTTTTGTGGAAAATCAATACCAAGTTTCCAATAGCTGACGCCGCGCAAACCTAGTTCCTTCACAAGATTAAATTTTGCTTGAATGGAGCGGGCGTCCTCAAACCATACTTCATGCTCGCGTCCGTTTTCATCGCGATAGCGAAAATGCGGTGCCTGCGCCTCCGGATCGTATTCGATGGCAACGTTATACTTTGCAGCGAGGGCGATGGCTTGCTGCGGGCTGATGGCCTGGGCGTACGGGCCCCCGGGAACGTATGGCAGCGTCCAGTCGTAGCCATACAAGTTTTGTCCCATCAAGATTTTCCCAGCCGGCATTTCTGAGGTCGCGTACTCGAGGACGCGCCGAACAGGGCCGATCGGGGAAACCGGCATTGGCGGCCCGCCGCTGTAGCCCCATTCATACGTCATAATCACGACAAAGTCGACAATTTGTCCATGGGCGCGGTAGTCGTGTGCTTCGTACCAACGTCCGCGCTGGGTCGCGCTCGTTTTCGGCGCCAAGGCGGTCGACATCATCCATCCTTCTCGTTCAAACCGCCGTTTCGCTTTGCGCAAAAACGCGTTATATGCCTCACGGTCTTCCGGGCGCAAATATTCAAAATCAAAATGGATGTCGCGGAAGCCATACCGTTTAGCAGTCGCGACAATGTTGTCGAGCAGACGGTTTTGCAGCGTTTCGTTTGTTAAAATAAGCGCGCCGAGCTCATCGCTGAACTGCCCGTTTTCAATGTTGGCGACAACCATAACGAGCGTGACGCGGTTGGCGCGGGCGATGGCCGGAAAGTCGTCAAGCGGCGGCTCTTGCAATGTCGCGTCGCGTTGGATCGCAAAATAAAAAGGACTCAAATAGGTCAAATACGGAGCGGCTTCGCGAGCGCTCGCCTCTAGTGCTGGGCTGACCGTCGCGCCGCGTGGTTCAATGTAGGCGTTAAACTCCGCTCTTCGCTTGGCGCCGGGCGGTATATAAAGTCGTTGCCCAACCTTAAGCGGAGCGTTTAAGGAGAGGCGGTTTACTTCGGCAAGCCGCTGCATCGGGATCGAAAATCGGCGTGCAATCGACCATAACGTGTCGCCGCGTTGCACCCAGTAAAAACGACCGACGATCGGGATCACGAGCGCCTGGCCGACAACGAGTTTATCAGGGTTTGGGAGCTTGTTGGCCCGGACAATTTCTTCCGCCGTGGTCCCGTATGCCTCAGCAATTCCACTTAACGTTTGTCCACTCTGCACTACGTGGATTTGCATACTTGACCTCCTAGTTGCGTCTTTATTCTCCATATTCTATGATGAAAAGAAAGGAGAAATGACCGTTTGTGTGAAGGGGTATACGATGAACAACGACGAGTACTACATGCGATTGGCAATGGAAGAAGCAAAAAAAGCGGAGCAGATCGGCGAAGTACCGATCGGCGCTGTCATCGTTCAGGACGGCCGCGTCATCGCCCGCGCTCATAATTTGCGGGAAACGGAACAACGAGCCATCGCTCATGCAGAAATTTTGGCGATTGATGAAGCATGCCGGGCAACCGGTTCATGGCGGCTTGAGCGGGCGACGTTGTACGTAACGCTTGAGCCGTGCGCCATGTGCGCAGGCGCCATTGTTCTTTCCCGCATCGAACGGGTCGTGTTTGGCGCGTTTGACCCAAAGGGAGGGTGCGCTGGGACATTGATGAACTTATTGCAGGAAAGCCGATTTAACCATCAGGCTGAGGTGGTAAGCGGCGTGCTTGCTGACGAGTGCGGTTCGCTGTTGAGCCAATTTTTTCGACGATTGCGCGAACAGAAGAGAAATGTTGGCGGGAGTGCCAACGAAAATTCCGTCGATTGACATTGCATTTTTTCCGCAAACGAGCTATACTGATAGTGCCGTGCTAAGCGGGGAGGTAGCGGTGCCCTGTACTCGCAATCCGCTCTAGCGAGGCTGAATTCCTTCTCGAGGTTAGTCTGTTGCGAGGCCTGTCTCAAGCAAGTGGTGTTGACGTCTGGGTCCCGCGCAATGGGATTCCGTGAACCCTGTCAGGTCCGGAAGGAAGCAGCAGTAAGCGGATGCTCCCATGTGCCGCGGGGACGCCTGGGCTGAGCTAACTGCTTGAGCAACGCTCGGGGCAGCTAATCGACAGAAGGTGCACGGCCCTACATAGCGATAAGGAAACAAAACCCACTCATGGCGAGTGGGTTTTTTATTATTTTAAATTACAATCGGAAGTTATATAATAGATAGGACGAGAGAAAGAGGAGGGCCGTTTTCCGTGGCATACCAAGCGTTATATCGCGTGTTTCGGCCGCAGCGCTTTGCAGACATGGTCGGCCAGGAACACGTGACCAAGACGTTGCAAAGCGCCCTGCTTCAACATAAAATATCGCACGCTTACTTATTTTCCGGCCCGCGCGGTACAGGAAAAACGAGCGCAGCGAAAATATTCGCCAAGGCGGTCAACTGTGAACAGGCGCCAGCGGCGGAGCCATGCAATGAGTGTTCGGCTTGCCTCGGCATTACGAATGGAACGGTTCCCGATGTGTTAGAAATTGACGCTGCTTCCAACAACCGCGTCGATGAAATTCGTGATATCCGTGAGAAGGTGAAGTTTGCGCCGACGTCGGCCCGCTACAAAGTGTACATCATCGACGAGGTGCATATGCTGTCGATCGGAGCGTTTAACGCGCTGTTGAAAACGTTGGAGGAGCCGCCGAAACACGTCATTTTCATTTTGGCCACGACCGAGCCGCACAAAATTCCGGCGACGATTATTTCCCGCTGTCAACGGTTCGATTTTCGCCGCATCCCGCTTCCGGCGATCGTTTCACGGCTAAAGTATGTAGCAAGCGCCCAAGGTGTCGAGGCGTCCGATGAGGCATTGTCCGCCATCGCCCGTGCTGCAGACGGAGGGATGCGCGATGCGCTCAGCTTGCTTGACCAAGCCATTTCGTTCAGCGACGGAAAGCTGGAGCTCGACGACGTGCTGGCGATGACCGGGGCCGCATCATTTGCCGCCTTATCGAGCTTCATCGAAGCCATCCACCGCAAAGATACAGCGGCGGTTCTTCAGCAGTTGGAAACGATGATGGCACAAGGGAAAGATCCGCATCGTTTGGTTGAAGACTTGATTTTGTACTATCGCGATTTATTGCTGTACAAAACCGCTCCCTATGTGGAGGGAGCGATTCAAATTGCTGTTGTTGACGAAGCGTTCACTTCACTGTCGGAAATGATCCCGGTTTCCCATTTATACGAGGCCATCGAGTTGCTGAACAAAAGCCAGCAAGAGATGAAGTGGACAAACCATCCGCGCCTTCTGTTGGAAGTGGCGCTTGTGAGGCTTTGCCACCCATCAGCCGCCGCGCCGTCGCTGTCCGCTTCCGAGTTGGAACCGTTGGTAAAGCGGATCGAAACGCTGGAGGCGGAATTGCGGCGCCTGAAGGAACAACCGCCTGCCCTTCCGTCGGCCGCCGCGCCGGTGAAAAAATCGCCCAAATCGACAAAAACGGGGGGATATAAAGCGCCGATCGGCCGCATTTACGAGTTGTTGAAACAGGCGACGCATGAAGATTTGGCTTTGGTAAAAGGATGCTGGGCGGATGTACTCGATACGTTGAAACGACAGCATAAAGTGTCGCATGCCGCCTTGTTGCAAGAGAGCGAGCCGGTTGCAGCGAGCGCCTCAGCGTTTGTGTTAAAATTCAAATACGAAATCCACTGCAAAATGGCGACCGATCCCACAAGCTCGGTCAAAGAAAACGTCGAAGCGATTTTATTTGAGCTGACAAACCGCCGCTTTGAAATGGTAGCCATTCCGGAGGAGGAATGGGGAAAAATAAGAGAAGAGTTCATCCGGAATAAGGACGCAAAGGCGGAAAAAAGCGAAGAAGATCCGTTCATCGCCGAAGCGAAGCGGCTGTTTGGCGAAGAGCTGATCGAAATCAAAGAATAAACCGTTTAAAGGAGGATGCCAAGATGATGCGTGGCGGAATGGGAAATATGCAAAAAATGTTAAAACAAATGCAAAAAATGCAAAAAGAAATGCAAAAAGCGCAGGAAGAGCTGGCGGAAAAAACGGTGGAAGGCACGGCGGGCGGCGGCATGGTGACCGTTGTCGCTAATGGTCATAAACAAATTTTGGAAGTTAAAATTAAAGAGGAAGTCGTCGACCCAGACGATATTGAAATGCTGCAAGATTTGATTTTGGCGGCGACAAACGATGCGTTGAAAAAAGCGGATGAGTTGGCTAATGAAATGATGGGGCAGTTTACGAAAGGACTTAACATTCCAGGGTTGTTCTAGGGGGAACGTATGCATTATCCAGAACCGTTATCGAAGTTGATTGACAGCTTTATGAAACTGCCCGGCATCGGCCCAAAAACGGCTGCCCGCCTTGCATTTCATGTGCTGGCGATGAAAGAAGACACCGTGCTTGCGTTTGCCAAAGCGCTCGTTGATGTCAAGCGGCATATTCATTATTGCACGATTTGCGGGCATATTACAGATACAGACCCTTGCTACATCTGCAAAGACGAGCGGCGCGACCGAACGACGATTTGCGTTGTTCAGGATCCGAAAGATGTCATCGCCATGGAGAGGATGAAAGAATACAACGGACTGTATCACGTGTTGCACGGGGCCATCTCGCCGATGGAAGGCATCGGCCCGGAAGATATTAAAATCGCCGAGCTGCTCACGCGATTGCAAGATGAGACGATCCAAGAAGTCATTTTAGCGACCGACCCGAACATTGAGGGAGAGGCAACGGCGATGTACATCTCCCGCCTGTTGAAGCCGACAGGAATCAAAGTCACCCGCATCGCCCATGGCTTGCCGGTCGGCGGCGACCTGGAGTATGCGGACGAAGTGACGTTATCAAAGGCGTTGGAAGGACGCCGTGAGCTATAGAGAGAAAGAAGGTGGGGATCGGTTTGTTATGGCGGCGAAAGGGGAAACTAAAGAGACAATTTGATGAAAAGTTAATGGCTGAACTGCAAAAGGCTAGAACTGAATGGCTTGAGCAGAAACAACTCATTGAAAAAAGTGTCGATCCGTCTCTGGAGGTGCTGAGCGCATTGCAACTCGCTGAGGCCAAATATTTTTTCCTCCTCCGCGAAGCGAAGCACCGCCGCATCACACTTAAGGAAGTGCGTTAACTTCCTTATTTTTTTGTTCTTTTTTCCCCTGTTTCTCATACGTTGGTAGTACGAGCATGCAAAAAGGGGGTTCAAACGTTGGAGCCGAAAGTCGTCATTACCGTGTTGCTGGCGCTTATCGCCGTTTTGCTGATTGTCGGCGCCCGCCTCAAAGCGCTTCGTCTGATTGGCTACGCTGCTATCCGTCTGATCGTCGGGGCGCTCGCGCTGTTTGTCATCAACGCCATCGGCGGGCATTTTAACATCCATATTCCGATTAACCTCGTCACCTCAATCGTTTGCGGATTTCTTGGCCTCCCTGGAGCGGCAGCGTTAATTGTGATTGACCAATATATTTTGTAGGCATCATGATTCAAGATGCCTTTTATTTTTTGTTTAAAATCTATTGACTTTTATATGATAATGCATTAGAATAATGAATGTCGCTGTTGATAAAAGGTGTGTTGACAGCAAAGTAAATGATATGTATAATAAGAAAAGTGTGAAAGGTAAACAAGCTCCTTGAAAACTAAACAAAACGCAAGCGTCATAAGAAAAGCTGAGGCGAGCGTTTTGCCGCGACGGGCAAATGTTCTTCACCCACAGGGGTGGTGCATCCCGAGAGGGAAAGTGATTTGACCC